>NZ_JAGSYA010000001.1 GCF_025685395.1 Terriglobus tenax
GGAGAACAAGATGGCGAAGGAAAAATTTGACCGGTCTAAGCCTCACGTAAACGTGGGAACGATTGGTCACATCGATCACGGCAAGACGACGTTGACGGCGGCGATCACGAAGGTTCTGTCGAAGCACAATCCGAAGAACTCGTTCCGTTCGTTTGACACGATCGACAACGCTCCTGAGGAGCGTGAGCGTGGTATCACGATCTCTACCTCTCACGTGGAGTATGAGACGGCGAACCGCCACTATGCTCACGTGGACTGCCCTGGTCACGCTGACTACATCAAGAACATGATCACGGGAGCGGCTCAGATGGACGGAGCGATCCTGGTTGTGGCTGCGACCGACGGTCCGATGCCGCAGACCAAGGAGCACGTTCTGCTGGCTCGCCAGGTAGGCGTACCGTACATCGTTGTGTTCCTGAACAAGTGCGATGCGGTTGAGGATCCTGAGCTGATCGACCTGGTTGAGATGGAAGTTCGCGAGCTTCTGTCGAAGTACGAGTTCCCGGGCGATGACGTTCCTGTGATCCGTGGTTCTGCTCTTGGCGCGCTGAATGGCGAAGCCGAGTGGGAGGCCAAGATCGACGAGCTGATGCAGGCTGTCGACGACAACGTTCCGCAGCCTGACCGCCTGGTCGACCTGCCGTTCCTGATGCCGATCGAAGATATCTTCTCGATCTCGGGCCGTGGCACGGTGGTGACCGGACGTATCGAGCGTGGCAAGGTGAAGGTTGGCGAGGAAGTGGAAATCGTTGGTTTCCGCGACACGCGCAAGACGGTTGTCACGGGCGTCGAGATGTTCAAGAAGCAGCTGGACGAAGGTCTGGCCGGCGACAACGCTGGTCTGCTTCTGCGCGGTATTGCGAAGGAAGACGTGGAGCGCGGCATGGTGCTGGCCAAGACTGGCTCGATCACTCCGCACACGATCTTCAAGGGCGAGGTTTACGTGTTGTCGAAGGAAGAGGGTGGACGTCACACTCCGTTCTTCTCGAACTACCGTCCCCAGTTCTACTTCCGTACGACGGACGTAACGGGCACGGTGAAGCTGCCTGAGGGCCGCGAGATGGTGATGCCTGGCGATAACGTTCAGCTGGAAGTTACGCTGCACACGCCGGTAGCCATGGAGAAGGGTCTCCGCTTCGCTATCCGCGAAGGCGGACGTACCGTCGGCGCTGGCGCCATCTCCGAGATCATCAAGTAAAC
>NZ_JAGSYA010000002.1 GCF_025685395.1 Terriglobus tenax
GGGGGGAGGTGGTCATGGAGGAGGAGGAAGAGTTGTTCGTGTCCCATGACCTCCTCGGTCCAGGCCTGGTGGTTGACCTCCTGCAGTTGGTCGAACTGGGTTTTGCTGAACTCCAGGCCTTCCCAGTGCATGTCGTCGTAGCGCGGGGTCCAGCCGATGGGGGTTTCGTCGCTGCCTACCTTGCCTGTTGCACGGTCAACGATCCACTTCAGAACGCGCATGTTCTGGCTGAAGCCGGGCCACAGGAACCTGCCCTGTTCATCCTTGCGGAACCAGTTCACGTGGAAGATCCTCGGCGTCCGCTTCAGCTTCTTCTGCATGCGCAGCCAGTGACGGAAGTAGTCGCCCATGTGGTAGCCGCAGAACGGAAGCATCGCCATCGGGTCGCGGCGCACCACGCCCAGCTTGCCCGCCGCGGCGGCCGTCATCTCCGAGCCCATCGTCGCTCCGGCGTAGACTCCGCTGGACCAGTTGAAGGCCTGGTACACCAGCGGCATCGTCGTTGCCCTGCGGCCGCCGAAGATGATGGCCGCGATGGGCACGCCCGCGGGGTCTTCCCATGCCGGGTCGATCGACGGGCACTGCGATGCGGGCGCGGTAAAGCGGCCGTTGGGATGTGCCGCAGGTGTTGAGGACGCGGGCGTCCATGGCTTGCCCTGCCAGTCCAACGCTTCGGCGGGTGGCTCGTCCGTCATGCCTTCCCACCACACGTCACCCGTTGGCACACCGTTCTTCGTGATCAACGCAACGTTGGTGAAGATGCTGTTCTTCTTGAGCGTGGCCATCGCGTTCGGGTTGGTCTTCGCGCTGGTGCCGGGTGCGACGCCGAAGAAGCCGGACTCAGGGTTGATGGCGCGAAGATGGCCCGTCGCATCAGGCTTGATCCACGCGATGTCGTCGCCCACCGTCCACACCTTCCAGCCATCGAAGCCCTTCGGAGGGATGAGCATGGCGAAGTTGGTCTTGCCGCAGGCCGAGGGGAAGGCCGCGGCCACGTAGGTCTTTTCGCCTTCGGGAGACTCGACGCCGAGGAGGAGCATGTGCTCGGCCATCCAGCCTTCATCGCGCGCGATGTTCGAGGCGATGCGCAGGGCGAAGCACTTCTTGCCCAGAAGAGCGTTGCCGCCGTAGCCGGAGCCGTAGCTCCAGATCTCGCGCGTCTCCGGGAAGTGAACGATGTACTTGGTCTCGTTCTGCGGCCACGGTACATCCTGCTCGCCCGGCGCAAGCGGTGCGCCCACGCTATGCATGCACGGCACCACGCGCTTGAGGTCCTTGTCGATCTCCGCGAAGACTGGCTTGCCGATGCGCGCCATGATGCGCATGTTCACCACCGCATACGCTGAGTCGGTCAGCTGCACGCCGATCTGCGAGAACGGAGATCCGATGGGGCCCATCGAGTACGGCAGAACATACATCGTGCGGCCCTTCATCGAGCCGCGGAAAAGCGACTTCAGCTTCTTGCGCATCACGAAGGGGTCTTTCCAGTTGTTGGTCGGGCCGGCGTTGTCCTTCGACAAGGAGCAGATGAAGGTGCGGTCTTCAACACGCGCTACGTCGCTGGCAGAAGACCGCGCGTAGAAGCAGCCAGGCCAGCGCTCCTCATTCAACTTCAAGAACGTCCCCGCAGAGACCAACTCCCCGCACAGACGGTCATACTCCTCCTGAGATCCATCCACCCAGTGAATCCCATCAGGCTGACACAAATCCACCATCTTCTCCACCCAACGGATCAAATGACGGTTGTGGGTCGGGATCT